>JACJXQ010000001.1 GCA_020636495.1 Chitinophagales bacterium
ATTTTCTGCATAACAATTTGGTACTGTGCCTGTCTCCGCATATACGTATATCGTTTGGCTGCTTGTTATTGACGTTCCCGCCGCCAACATCGTGCCTGTGCCACCACTGCCTGTGTAATAATTGTTACCTGCGCTCAATACTGGCAAAATATAACTATCACACGCTACAACATTCGATGGTGCATCGGCTACTGGGGCAGCGATAACTTCTACATCTACTTGCGTTGCAGGACTTTCACAACCATTAAGCGTTTGTGTAACATATACTGTTTCTATTCCAATGAATCCCTGAGGAATAAATATTTCATCATTTGTACCTGCTACTTGTGCGCCAGCAACATTGGTTGTAAGGGCAGCATCTGTGTACCAATTGAACATAGCACCTGCCTCACCTGTTGCCGTTACATTATTAATCGTTGTTCCTTCACAATACGTTGTACCCATTGCTGTTGGTGCCAAAGGTATTGCATAGATAGTAATACTGGTACAAGCCGAAGGGCGGCAATTTGTATCACTTGGAAGTGCATCTAAAATTGCACAAATTTGATATGTACCTGCTGTTAAGCTAGCACCTATACCCAATAAGTCTGCTGTTTGATTAGGATCGGTTCCCATTAAACTTCCATTCGCAACATTTCCCAATAACGTTCCACCAGTATATACATCAGCAGGAAGTGCTACATCTGTACCAAAATGGACAAAATTTATACCATAATCTGCTTCACCATTAAGTGTGAGTGCCATATTAGACAGACCTGATGCAGTTAAATCAAATGAATCTCCTTCACACATTGGTATTGGATTGGTAATAGCCGTAATAGTAGGACAAGATGTGCAATCACAGGCAACCACCTGCGGATTTGGCGTACTCACTTCATAACATAAGCCCAAATACTCTGCATCTGTATCAAAATCTGTAATTGGCGCGCCTACTGTAAAACCAACTGTAAGTGCTGCAACATCTGCATCTAATACATTAAAAGCATATATACTGTAATTGCCATTTGACAAGCCAGTAAATAATCCTGTATTATTATACATCATAATTCCGCCCGTATCATCTATTAACACGTAAATTTGCGTATAGCCATTAATATTGAATGAACCGGGAACTGACTGCGCAAATACCGCACCTGTTGGGGAAGCAGGATTTGAACAATCACAAGGAGTAAAACCACATAGTGTTTCGATAACTTCCGTTGTACCCATACAATCTATACACGAACCATTTGTATCATTGTCATCGGTAACGGTAATGGTTTGTGTAGCTAAACCTGTACCTGAATGTGTAAACGGACCAAAATATAAAGTTGTGCCGTTGAATACTTGCATAGGTTGTGTTCCTACAGTTACTTCATAAGGTGCTGTTCCGCCAGAAATGGCCGATACTGCTACATAATATTCATTATCTGCTACCGAACCGGTACAAGTTGCTACTGCCGTAATTTGAATTGGGGCTAATATACTAAACGGTTGTGGTGCAGTAACAACACCACAGGCACCTGCTGCAATTGCATTGTTTATATCTGTTATAGTTAGGGCGCCTGTTACAGGATTATCGGCTGTTACATAATATACTCCGTATAAAATATAATCGCTTGTGTTCGTCAATCCATTTATATCCAAACTGCTCGGCGGATTACCTGATATTCCATTTTGAACAGATAATATATTGCCACTTGCATCTGTGATAACATAGGCATACGTATTATTCGTTGCGCCCGTTGCAGGTGGAATGAAACTATTGGTAACGGTAGCGGTTGTTTCTTCGGCGCAATAACTTGTGCATTGGAGAAGAATTGTTCCCGGACTTAGCACGCAAGGTGCTTCGCAATCAATTTCGGTTACTTCTATACTGGCACTACAAGCAGCACTAACTATGCCTGCATCTACAGCCATCACGGTTTGTGTTGCAGCACCATTTACATAATTAAACGGTCCAAAATACAAGGTTGAACCTGTAAAAGTCTGGGTAGTAGCTCCAATAGAAACATCATAATCTCCACCGTTTCCGCCAGTTACAGAACTTACGGCAACATAGTATGTTGTACCCGTTACTGGTGTTGTACCATCGGTTGTACAAATTGCTGTTGCTAATATTTGTATTGCGGGTAAAATATTCAGTGTTACTGTTGTTGTTGCATAACAGCCATTTCCATCTGCTACTCTTACATACAATACTTCATCATCCATACCCAAATATGGATTCGTCGGGTTAATCGCATTTGTTCCTGATTCTGCATCTGCCAAACTTGTGTGGTACGTTACCGTCAAGCCACCTGTAGTCGCATCGCCACTGTTGTCCACATCTACGTTATTTACATTGATACTGTTACCAGCATCTTCTGACGCATTCAAATTGAAGCCCATACTGTTGCCACTATTCGTATCGTCATCGCATTGTTCTAATATTACTGCATTTGCTATTGGTAACGGATTTACGGTGAACGTGATGGTCGTTGTGTTTTCACAGCCTGTTGTGCTGTCCGTGAATGTTACATCTACCACCGCGCCATCTAATGCTGTATAACTCGTAGGATCTACTACGGCTGTGCCGCCTTCTGCATACGCAAAACTGCCTGCATCGCCCGTGATTGAACCTTCTAAACTTGTTAAATCGTAAGGATTTGCATCTACACAGATTTCAGGCGTTTGCGCTACTAATATCGGCAATGGATTTACCGTGAATGTAATGGTCGTTGTGTTTTCACAACCTGTTGTGCCGTCTGTAAACGTTACTTCTACCACCGCCCCATCTAATGCTGTGTAATTACTCGCATCTGCTACTGCCACACCACCTTCTGCATACGCAAAACTACCCACATCGCCTGTTATTGAACTTTCTAAACTTGTTAAATCATAAGGATTTGCATCTACACAGATTTCAGGCGTTTGCGCTACTAATATCGGTAATGGATTTACCGTGAATGTAATGGTCGTTGTGTTTTCACAGCCTGTTGTGCCGTCTGTAAACGTTACTTCTACCACCGCCCCATCTAATGCTGTGTAATTACTCGCATCTGCTACTGCCACACCACCTTCTGCATACGCAAAACTACCTGCATCGCCTGTTATTGAACTTTCCAAACTTGTTAAATCATAAGGATTTGCATCTACACAGATTTCAGGCGTTTGCGCTACTAATATCGGCAATGGATTTACCGTGAATGTAATGGTCGTTGTGTTTTCACAGCCTGTTGTGCCGTCTGTAAACGTTACTTCTACCACCGCGCCATCTACGGCTGTATAATTCGTAGGATCTGCTACCGCTACGCCACCTTCTGCATACGCAAAAATGCCCGCATCGCTCGTGATTGAACTTTCTAAACTCGTTAAATCATAAGGATTTGCATCTACACAGATTTCAGGCGTTTGCGCTACTAATATAGGTAATGGATTTACCGTAAATGTGATGGTTGTAGTGTTTTCACAGCCTGTTGTGCCGTCTGTAAACGTTACTTCTACCACCGCGCCATCTACGGCGGTGTAACTTGTAGCATCTGCTACCGCTACACCACCTTCTGCATACGCAAAACTGCCTGCCGCTCCCGTCATTGCACTTTCTAAACTCGTTAAATCATACGGATTTGCGTCTGCACAGATTTCTGGCGTTTGTGCTACTAATATCGGTAATGGCAATATGTTTAATGTTACCGTACTCGTTACATAACAGCCATTTACATCTTCTACTCTTACATAAATTATCTCACCATCTGTGCCCAAATATGGATTTGTCGGGTTCAGTGCATTTGTGCCTGCTTCTGCTTCCGCTAAACTTGTGTGGTACGTTACCGTCAAGCCACCTGTAGTCGCATCGCCGCTGTTGTCCACATCTACGCCGTTCACATTTATACTATTGCTCGCATCTTCTGACGCGTTCAAATTGAAGCCCATACTGTTGCCACTGTTCGTATCATCATCGCATTGTTCTAATACTACGGCGTTTGCGATGGGGAGCGGAACTATAGTTACTTGTACTGCATCTGAATTAGCATCTATATCGTCATCATCTAAATGCGCCAAATCTAAACAATAAGTACCTGTTCCGGGAGCTGTTCCTGCCAAACTGGAGGTATCATCGTCATCACTTACAATTTCGGAGATATTGGCGGGTGCAGCGAGTGCTGCTAAATAGGCTGCTACCGTATTGGGCGTATTAGCTGTTGCATAATTTAATACATAAACATCGTAGGTTCCTACCGCTAATGTTGAGAAATCAAAATCACCGCCCGGAACTATTTGTAATATTTCACCAGCGGTGTTTGTTAAAAGGAATGTTGTTTCATAATCTGTAGTGCCAGGGTCTGTCTCGTCCGAAACGCCTGCTGCCACAATGGTATAAACGTTTGTAAATGCGCCTAAATCATCACCCAGACATATTGTTTGATTTCCGGTGGTTGCATCTATTACGCCACCCGTAGGTCGTACAATATTTCCTGCATCGGCAACACAACAATTACAATTTATCGTGAAATCGGCAAAAGATTGTGTGTAACAAAGTATATCGTAAGGAGCTACCATAGCGACTAAATTTGCAATGTTATCATTATCTGAAACATCTGCATCAACGCTTAGGAGTGTGCCTGTAGCTCCTAACAAAGCTGATTCTAATGCGGCTACATCACCATCTAACACATTTACAGCATATACCTGATAGTCGCCATTTTCTAACATATCAAACAAACCAGTATGATTAGCATCTATTACTGTTCCTACGGCTAAGGCTGCTCCATTATACGTTCCATCATTTTCTACTAATACATACACTTGCGTATAACCGTCTGTATTAAATGTACCCGGACTCGATTGTGCGATGAGAGTACCGGAATTAGGTTGGTTAGTGCAGTCACAAGAATTTTCTGCTATGGGGCATAAAGCCTCTAACACTTCGTAAGTGGCTGTACAGTCGCTACAACTACCGTTCATATCGTTGTCATCGGTAATGAGTAATGTTTTGGTACCCAAGCCTGTACCAGAATGTGTATAGGGTCCGAAATAAAGCGTCGTTCCTGAAAAAACTTGTGCCGGATCTGCCTCTCCTTGCACCGAAATCTCATAATTCGGACTTCCGCCACTTACGGCTGTTACCGCAATATAATATTCGCCATCGGCGGCAGCTACACCGCCCGCACCTGTACAAGAAGCCATAGCAGTAAGCGTTATTGGCGATAAAATATCAAAGGCAAGTGGTCCGGTGAGTTCGACACAATCTCCGTTTGCTATAGCTGTTTGAATGTTTGAAATATTTGCCGCACCAGTTACGGGGTCATCTGCTATTAAATAATGTACTGCATATACATTGAATGAGGCATTGTTTGCCAAAATACTAATGTCCACCGTAGCAGGCGGTGTACTGCCAGTACCTTGTACGGATATAATATTTCCCGCAAGGTCTGTAATTATATACGCATAAACATAATCGGCAGGATTGGTGGTCGGTGCCGTAAAAGTAGGCGTAATATCTAAGTTCATATCTTCTGCACAATAAACACTACAATTTGATGCGATAGTACCCACACCAGCTTCGCAGCAGCCGCCAATGATATAACTTCCTCTATAAAAACAGTTTGCATTAGGGTCGGTGTATCTTATTTCATAATAAACCGTTTCTCCATCATTTGTATTAGGAGATGATGCTAAATTATCCCAAGGATCTACACCATCAGCATCGTAAGTAATACTAATAAGTCCGGCACAAGCTACAACTGGCGTAACTTCTGCGGAGCAAGTGGTAGAACCATCAACTATATCAGTTGCATCTAAGGTTGGATATACGTAAACTGTGTGCGTACCCGCTATCAAATCTAAATTGGGGTCTGAAACACAATCAATGGTAAGGGTAAAAGTTACATTTTCGGCATCACAACCTACACCCGAATGGGTAATATTTACAGAAGTTAAATCAGTCATATCTACTATTGGCGCGCCAGAATTAACGACAAAAGTCCAATTTAATACTGCATTGGCAGGATATTCATTTACTAAAGTTAAATCTGCATAGGCATCTAAATCCAAGCGACTTAGACCGTCACAAGCGTAAGTAGTATCAGCAAATTCTGCTCCTGCCAAACAAGCAGGACAGCAGCCGGGGCTTGTACCATTCGTTGCTGCATTAGCACAAACGCCATCGCCAACCGTAATATCCCAAGCTCCCGTTGTAGGGAAAGGACCTACCGAAAAAGTATTGCTTGCTGTTTCTACCGCCACTACTCCGCCAACACTTGAAGTTATGATATAGTCCGCTGCTGCATCAACACTTGGTTGTCCGCCGCTTACTTGTAAAATCACATAATAATCTTCACCGGATTCTGAACAAATAGGCGTAGCATTTACAATACTTATTGCCTCTGCTACATCCACGCGAATAGGATTGCCATAGTCTTGACAATTTGCGTCTATGGTAGTGGTAGCCGGATCGGTAGCACTTAAAAATGGGGTATAATAATACGTACCTGCTGTTGTTGGTGCGGCAACAGATAAAGGGGTTCCCGAACCTTCAAAATTTGCCGTACTGATTTGTGTAGAACTTGTGATAGGTGCAGTACCGGAAGCCCAACCGATTTGTGGTGGTGGTCCGTTTAATACCGGATTATTTACACTCAAACTAATATTCGCTGGTGCGCCGTCCACACAATAAGCATAAGATGCCGAAGTAGTACCTACCTCATCGGAACAAGTATTGGTACAAGTGGTAGGGTCTGGAGCAGTAACAGTACCACTCATACTACAACCATTTACATCCAAAATGGTAATATTGTGTGTGATGTTATCGGCAAGTAGCGTACCTACGGTAAATGTAGTGCTGCTGAAACTTCCTACCGATAAGCCATCATACAAGACTTCGTAAGGAGCTTCGCCATCGGTAAGCACTACATCAAAGGTGTATTTTCCCGCACCCAGACAAGCGGAAGGCGTAATGCTGGTTATTGCAGGACCTATTCTTACTTCAAACGGTACACGAATGGTCATAATACAGTCTAAAGACATAGGTTTAGCAATATCTGTTACAGAGCAAGATTCTGTTAGAAAATTTCCAGTAGCATAGGCTTGCTCTCTCAATTGTAATTCTAAATAACCTATATCGCCTGCCGCCAAAGTCGCTGTAATACCGCCATCAATAATGGAATATTGCATGGTTGTTCCGTTAATATTTACATCAATGTAAGAACCTCTGTCATTACTCGAAGTAAAAGGTCCCGGGTCTTGATAAACAAGTGTTCCATTGATATTTTCATCCACCCACAAATTTTGGTAATTTTCATTATTATCAAATCCTATTGAGACTGTTCCTGCATTACAGATATAAATTTTCTCCCCAAAATCTCCTTGTAGTGGTGCTGTCATGTCATATAGCGGGCCCAAATTATAGTCCACGCCATCCACCGTTAAAATATATGCCGAATGTGTATTTTCAATTCCAGGGGTTGGTGTATCATCTACAATCCAGTCGCCATCTACAAAAGCCCAAGAGGAAGAACAGGCATTTTCAGTCGTAATATTAGGCATTTCACTATCGTAAAAAGCACTACCCAAAGCGGGAAACGAGTAAGTAATATTAGAAGTAGCACAACCTACTACGGTAGCGGTTGTAGCTGAGCCGTTGTTGTTTCCAGTAATGCCCACATCTTGTCCACCTTGCCATACTACGGCATAAACAGGATTGGTAGTATTACCTGTTCCATCAAAAAGGGCAAGTTGTTCTCCGCTTCTACTATTAAGGATAAAGTTGGGATAAACAGTACCCGTTCCATCAGGACAAGTAGAGGTTACCGTAGAACCCGAATAATAACCTGCTTGATACAACAAATTCACATCAATATCATACTCTGTTCCTTGCCCGATAGGAATAGTATTGGCTGGATTTGGAGCTAAATCTGTATGCGTAATCGTTCCTGCACCAGCTCCGGGGTCTGCATTATCACAGTTTGGACAAGAAGCAAACGCATCCACGCCAATGGTTAAATATTGCCCTGCACCTATGGTAGTTCCTGCCGGAAAAATAATTGCCCAGTCACCATCGGTAAGTACGTAGCAGCTCATATCTATGTCCGAAGTGGTAGGATTATAGAGCTCAACCCATTCGGAAGATCCTTGTCCGTCACCAGAGCCATTGTCGGCGGCTATTTCGGTGATATACACTGTGCATTGAGGTGATACAGTATAACTAACGTCAGCATTACTTAAAGTCCCATTGTCAGCACTTGCGGAAAGGGTATAATCACCTGAAGTTTGATTTAATGTAAAAGAGGCACAGCCTGTGACGGCTGATGCTGTTACAGGGCTACCTTCAACATCTAAAGTTATTATACCTGTATAAGAAGTAACATTTGTACCACTACCTACACACTGCAAACAAACGGTAATATTAAAATCTGTATTGGCAGCAATACAGCCAGATGGTTGAGAAATAACAAGTTCATAAGGGCTAGGATAGTTTTCAGTAGTAACAGTTTCTGAGCCTTGCCCTACAGTTGGTGTACCAGCACTTACAAATGTTCCTGAAGAATTAAATGTCTGTGCATTACAATCCCCATTAGCCGTTGCTGTATTATAAGTAACTGTATTAACCGTGTTACCACAATTATCCACCAAGTTTATTGTTTCTCCTGTATTGTTGAGTCCATCAGACACATCAAAAATTTGCGTTCCGCCAGGTATTGCATAGCCGCAAGTACCAATATTAGTCGCATTTATTCCTACGACAATATACTCGCCAGAGGCTATTGTCGTTCCACCAGCAAAAGTATGTGAAGTACCAGTAGTAAGTTGCCAACCACTAATATCTACCGTATTGGCATAAGCATTGAATATCTCTAAATATTCACAATCAGCATCGGCACCCTGTGCTCCACAAGGATTATAGGATAGCTCTGAAATATAAATTTGCCCCCAACTTGTGTAGGACAAAAAGAAAAGTATAACAAAACTTATAATGCTTCTCAATGTAAAAGTTTTCATAGTATATATTGTTTTTAATTTTCTCTTTTGTATTTTTAAAACTCATTTACGGTACAGCCTGCTGCATTGGTGTAAACTGCGCAGTCTGTAGGTGTAGTAGGTGTAACAACAAAATTACTGTACAAACCGGGTGCACGATTTAGAATACTCAATGTCCCTCCGGTTGAGGTAAGTCCGGTTAAGGTGGTAGTGGTGCTACCATTAAAGGTGTAGGTCACATCATAAGTGCCGTCCGGCAAATCTGTTATATTGCAAATGCCGTCTTCGGCATCGCAGGCTTGCTCGGCAACACAGCTTACGCCAATAGGTGCACAACCTGCTTGTGCCGCCGCAGCTTCATCTAAAATATTGAAAGTTGTAGTATAATATGTGCCTGCTGTTTCCGGGTCTCGAATAGTAGCAGGAAAATCTCCGCCACAGTAATTCACATCTGTTTCGGTGTATAGTTCAAGTACATACGTTCCGGGTCCATCTATAGCTACCTCAGGATTTGTTCCCGAACAATCTAATAAATCTACCCCAGGCGTAGCTCCGCCGTAGCGTGTTTGCCAGCGTTGCTGCGTTTGACAACCGCTACTTTGACAAGAACCACCATTGGGAAATACAGTAATATAACTACTACCCGGACAATTATCTACACCGGAATAAGGCGTAACACTTATATCCGAACCAATACCTGCCGTTCCTAAGGCTATATTGTCAAAAGCCGGAGGAGCCGTACCTGCTTTATACACACGATAATAGATTCTTGCACCACTTACATCTGCATCACAATCATTGCGTTTCATTGTATTCACTTCCCCGCCATCTAAAGTAAGTGTTCCATTCGGGCAAAAACCATTCGGTGGAAAACTGGCGATAGATACGCACGCAGGGTCGTACAAAAAGTCAAAATCGTGTAATGAGCCGGGCAACGCCGGATTCCCTGGTTGAAACTTACCTAAATCTAAAAACAAGCCATTGAGAATAACCATGGTTCTGTACACATCGGCATCTCCAATATTGATGTATTCCAATTGGCCTGGACTATCTAATGCTATATTATTTAAAGGGTCTGGCGGATTACAACTACCAGCCACGCCGGGATAATACGGCGATGGCGTATTGTATATCCACGTAGCTATTGCAGTATTAGTAGTGTAATCGCCACTTACACAGTCGCACTGTATTTCTACCGAATACCGCCCATTGGGTAACTGTGGGTTACAAGTATTTAAGTTCGCGACATAAACGTCATCGTTAGTACCACCTAAATCACTTAGATACGTGCCATTTACGATACAAACAGGCTCGGAAGCTACTAAACTCTGCGGATCTCCGTTGGGAGACATTCCCCGTACTATCACTCTACATTTACTGCCCTGCCCTGCTCCTGTGGTTCCTACACCACTACAGTCCGTACCATCTACATATACGCGCCAGTTTATCCACATATTGCTTGCGCCATTGCTTACGCACTCCCCAAAAAGCGGTGTACCGCCTCCTTGGTCTCCGGCAAATGAGTTATTTCCGGCATCTGAGTTATGTCCTATAAACAGTGCTTGTGCTTGAACAACTCCGGTAAAAAATAAAATAAAAGAAATTATAGCAAACGGCTTAATTATTTTCATAGTTTTTAGTATTAAGGTAACAAATAAAATCCAAAAAAATCGAATTAGGACACACTTCTGTTTCTAATTCCAAGTTTTTGCTCAAATTTAAACATAAAAAAACTATTTCTAACAAGAAATATAGTATTTTTTCGGTTATTTGTCTTAAAAATAATATTCATTTAATATATTAAAAATTACTATTTAATTTGCGGGAAAAGTACCTGGACTAGGCGCACAAACTGGCGGCATATAACCGAAATTCGCAATATTGTAATCCTGCCCTATTCCTAAATTTATCGTGCCCGTTGGGTCTGTACCGCCCGTCAAACTGCTGCCTGTCGGTTCTCCATTTACTACTTCTACTACGTAGCTACCTGGGGGTAAGTTCGTGAAATCGTAATTGCCGCCGCCAGTCGTTAATTGCGTAGGATACACTACATCATCACCTCCATCAGGAACACCGTCCGGACCATACCACGTCAATTGAATTTCCACACCGTCTATACCCGTACCCACTTCGTTCTGTGTACCGTCTCCATCCGTGTCTTCCCATACATAAGAACCAATGCTACCTGTACCTGTAAAACTCGCATCTATCGATAAATTACTGGTTGTGCCATCAAAACTAAAATCATTCGTAGAACCTGCGCCGTTTGCTCCTGTGATGTTATTGTTGTTGTTGCCTGTTGGAACTGTGCCGCTCACTTGATAACCACTTGGTGTTGTAAATACTACATAATAATCGCCCGCAGGTACGCCCGTGAACAAATAATTGCCACTCGCATCCGTCACATCCGTATAACTTGTCGCCGTATCCGTTGTCGCATCGTACAAGGTCGCCGTAACACCGGACAGCGGTAAATCACTTCCATTATATATACCGTCATTGTTCAAATCTATAAACACAAAATCACCGATGCTGCCCGTTGGTGGCTGATAACCAAAGTCGGCATCATTG
>JACJXQ010000002.1 GCA_020636495.1 Chitinophagales bacterium
TCTTGGCACAGGCACGATGTTGGCGGCAGGAACGTCAATAACAAGCAGCCAAACGATATACGTATATGCGGAGACAGGCACAGTACCAAATTGTTATGCAGAAAATTCATTTACAGTAACAATAAATAATAGTGAAAGTAGTAATGCAGGTGCAGACCAAATATTGTGTGGAAATACTACCCAAACAACATTAGCAGCTACTGCGCCATCGGCGGGTAGTGGAACTTGGTCGGCAGCAGGAACTAATACAGACACTTCTGTTGGCTTTAGTAATGTGAATGATCCTTCAGCAACTGTATTTGGTTTGGAAAATGGCAATGTGTATGAATTTATTTGGACAATAATGAATGGAGACTGTGTAGATGCCGATACTGTTCAAATAGAAGTAATCAATCCAATTACGCTCACACCTTTGGTATCTGTATGTAATGCAGATGATACGAGAACGGTTACAGTAAATATTACAGGTGGAAATGGCGCACCATATACTTTTACCATAAGTGGAACCGATGCCGCAGTAGCCGAAGCAGCCATTATAGCAAATGGTAATTATGGCACATCATCACCATTTATGGCAAGTACCAGTAGCATAATGTTTGATATAGAAGGACCGGCTTCATTTACGGTTAATGTGGACAATGGCTCAACTCCATTTTGTCCGGTTTCTGTGAACGTTGTTGTAGGCGATTGTGTGAGTCCTTGTCCGGTATTGGTAGATTCGCAAGCATCTGTTTACGAAGTATGCGTTACAGATAACACTGTAAGTTTAGGCGGTACCGTTAGTCCGGCAACAGCTGTTGAAGGTGTGGATTATACAGCAGCTTGGTATTTGGTTTCAATTGATGATGTGAACTTAGCTTCACCACAACTTGTATTAAGTACACTGAACGGGGATGTTAATCCAGATAATACAGATCCTTGTGACCCGAAAGATTATAAATATGAATTGCACTTAACTTGTGTAACAGACAATACAATAGAATATGTATTCCCTGAAGTAATTACGGTATTCCCATTACCTCAAGCAGGTCTGAGCTATACAACAGCAGGAGATGGCACTTGCGAAGTTTCTATTGTACCTATTTGTGCTAATTTAAGTATTACAAATGACCAAAGTGCAGCTGTTTATACTGATTCGTATACTTTGCCGGAAGGCGCGGCATCAGTAGATGTAACCTTTACTATTAGTATAGCAAATGCACCTTCAGGCTGTAGTCTTACCGAAATGCTTACTGCTGCTACACCAGCACCTCCTTCAGTTGCACCAATTCACTTGTGTGTAGATGATATGACAAGTGCAGGGCTTACCGTAGATTCGCCAGTGGCGGGAAGTACGTATTTGTGGTATAGTGCGCCGCGTGACCCGATGAATCCTTTTGTAAATTATTTAGCTTCAGGAACTTCTTATAATCCAACGGCAGACTATAGTACAACAGGTGTTGAGCAAATTATTTATGTGTATCAACAAGATGCTGTGGGTTGTATTTCGTCCGCAGAAACAACTTCATTTACTTTATTTAATTGCAATGTAGTAACAGAAGTTTGTAGTTGTGACGGAAGTGACGGAATGATTTTGACTATCTCTCAGCCTGGCACATATAATGTAGATGGCTATACCCAAATTTATTTATTGGTACAGGCTGGTGTTATTTTGCAAAATAGTAGTACCGGAGAATTTACCGTATCAACGGGTGTTTATGAAGTATATGCCCTCAATTATTTAACGGGCGATCTAACCATTCCGGCATTCACTCCGGGCGAAAATATCAGCAATTTCACCGCAGGCACTTCTCCGGGTCCTTGGACAAGTACCACAGCAGGTTGTTGGGAATTAAGTACTCCAATGATAGTGAGTGTAAATCAATGTATTCCTGATTTAGATGTTGTAGTAAATCCTGTACTCTGCGAAGGAGATTTGTTAGATTTAACAGCTTATGTACCCGCCGAACTAAATGGTATTGCAGGAACAGGCGAATGGTATGAAGGAGCAACTACCACAACTTTGGTAAGCGGCGACTTGACAATGGTAGCGGTAAGCAATGGCGATCAATTTACCTATCTTTTCACTACAACAGCCGATGGATGTACCGATATGGCAACTATTACAGTAACGGTAAATGCTGCACCAATAGTAGATGCCGGAATGATAGACCCTGTGTGTAATACAGACGAAATTGATTTGAGCATGTTAGCAGCAAGTATTACAGGTGTTGCTGACGGAACTTGGTCTTCAAGTGGTGATGGTAGCTTCACAGGCGGAACTAATTTCACTACCGCAACAGCTTATGTACCTGGTGCTGGTGACATTACGGCAGGTACAGTGACGCTCACGCTTACTTCAGATGACCCCGCCGGACCTTGTACGCCAGTAGCAGATAATGTTCAAATTGATATTATTACTTGTTGCGATGGCTTTGACATACCAACCATAGCGGATATAGAAATTTGTGGTAGTGGAAATACTGAATTAGCTCCAAGCGGAGGAGGATTTGGCACTATGACGAATACAACTGCCTCGAATTTATTTATAAGTGAATACAGCGAGCCAAATGGCGGTAACTGTAAATATATTGAATTGTACAACGGAACAGGTGTAGCCATAGACTTGGCGAATTACGAAATTTGGGGCATCAGTAATGGTGGAACTTGGACAGAATACACGCTCAATTTATCAGGAATACTAAATGATGGCGAAACGGTAGTAATATTAAATGATGCTTGTGCAGACGCAAATCTATTAGCTTTGCCAAATGTAATATTAGCAGCAAATACAGGTCCGATGAACTTCAACGGAGATGATGCGATAGGTTTAGCGTGGAATGGCGGTAGCGGAACAGTATTTAGCTTAATAGATGCAGTAGGAGCAGACGGAGCCGATCCGGGAACTGGTTGGACTGTTTCAGGTACTGCAAATGCTACTGCTAACAATACCTTAATACGTAATGCCGATGTTATTGCACCAACTACCGATTGGACAACTTCTTCTGCCAGTGAATGGACGGTAGCAGGCGAAAACGTAGTGAGCGATGCAGGAACACATACTTTCACTGGTTCTACAACAGTCGCAACAGTAACTTACAACTTCTACGATGCAGACCCTGCGACAACCATTCCGGTACCAACGCCAATAGCCAGTGGAGCTACTTACGACCCTGCGCTTACAACTATTGGCACATACAATTATTGGGTAACTGCCACAGATGGAAACTGTGAGAGTACTCCGGTGCAAGTAAGCATAACCATAGAAGGCGAACCTTCTGCAATACTAACCGCAACGGCAGATTTGTGTAGTGCAGATGGCGGAGCATTCCCTACTACCATAGATTTGAATACTTTGGTAACTTCAGGTCCAACCAATGGTACAGGCGAGTGGCAAGATGCAGTCGGAACGCCTTTAGCTTCAACAACTATTGATGGAAGTGTGTTAGGCGTTGGAAGTTTTGACTATCAATATGTAGTAACTACTTCGGGCGGTATTTGTCCACCAGCGACCTATCCGGTTACAGTTACGGTAAGTAATTGTTGTACTGGTTTTGACGTTCCAACTGTGGCCAACATTGATATTTGCGGAAGCGGAAGTACTGAATTGATGCCAAGTGATGGTGGTTTCCCTCCGACACTTGTAACAACTGCTTCGAATTTATTTATAAGCGAATACAGCGAGCCAAATGGCGGTAACTGTAAGTATATTGAATTGTACAACGGAACAGGTGCCGATGTAGATTTGGCAAATTACGAAATTTGGGGCATCAGCAATGGTGGAACTTGGTCAGAATCTACTTTGTCCTTATCAGGAACGCTAAGTGCTGGTGGAACCGTAGTAATATTAAACCAAGATTGTGCCGATGCGAACTTAACCGGTTTATCTAATTTAATATTAGCGGTAAACACAGGTCCGATGAACTTCAACGGAGACGATGCGATAGGTTTGGCGTGGAATGGCGGAAGTGGCACAGTATTTAGTTTAATAGATGCGGTAGGAATAGACGGAGCCGATCCGGGAACTGGTTGGACTGTTTCAGGAATAGCAAATGCTACTGCTAACAACACCTTGATACGTAATGCCGATGTTATTGCACCAACTACCGATTGGACAACTTCTTCTGCCAGTGAATGGACAGTAGCAGGCGAAAACATAGTGAGCGATGCAGGAACACATACTTTTATAGGAGCAAATCCTCCATCAGTAGTAACCTACAATTTCTACGATGCAGACCCTGCCACAACTGTTCCGGTTCCGGCACCAATAGCCAGTGGAGCTACTTACGACCCTGCTCTTACAGCAGTAGGAACTTACACCTATTGGGTAACAGCAACTGACGGCACTTGTGAAAGTGACCCTGTACAAGTAACAATAACCATAGAAGGCGAACCTTCAGCCGTAGTGTCTAATGCAGCCTTATTGTGCAACGCAGCAGGAAGTTCACCATCAAATTTATTGGATTTAAATACTTTAGTAACCTCAGGACCGACTAACGGCACAGGCGAGTGGCAAGATGTAAGTGGAACGCCATTGGCATCTACAACACTTGATGGAAGTGTCTTAGGTGTTGGCAGCTTTAATTATCAATATGTGGTTACTCCATTAGGAACACTTTGTACCGAACAAACCTATCCGGTTACAATTTCTGTATTGAACTGTAATTGTGATGGCTTTGGCGCGCCGATGCTTACCGATATTGAGGCTTGTGAAACCGATGGTGTAAGTACCGAAATATTCCCTGTGGGTGGAGGATATACGCCTCAGCCATTTAGCACGCTTTGGGATTTTGAAGGAGAAACGCCAGTGGGTGTATCCGATAATCCTTCGGTAAATACAGCAGATGCTACTGGTGGACCAACCATTGGCGCATTGTCATATCCGCAAGGAAATGCTTCTACGGATGCTTTTGCAAGTAATATGTGGACAACCAACACCACCCAAGATGCGGGCGATTACTTTGAGTTCTGTATTAGTGCTACCAGCGGATTTGTATTAGACGTTTCGGAAATATCATTTGATTTCCGTAGTTCAGGCTCGGGTCCTGTGTATTTTGACATAGCCATGTCGGTAGATGGCGGTGCTTACGCGAATTTATCGATTGATAATATTTCTTCTTTCGATTTGCCAGACCCAATTACCAATAATCCGGTATTAACTTTTGGTACGATAAATCAAGCGGCTGTTACAAATGATGCATCACAAGTTTGCTTTAGACTATATGGTCATTCATCCGCAGGCGATTTGGGTACTTGGAGAGTAGATAATGTAAGCATTATAGGCGATGTAACACCACAAAGTGGACCAATTGTATATAACTTCTACGATGCCGACCCGGCAGGTGCTGCTAATTTATTAAGTGGTAATGCCACTTCTTACGACCCAATGACAGCAGCGGGAACTTCTCAAACAATTTGGATAACCGCAACCGATGGAAATTGTACCAGCGCGGCGGCTCCGATAATGATTACTATTGATGAAGCACCTTCTGCTACTGTTACCACTACGGAAACTTTGTGTAATGTGGCAGGTGGATTATATACAAATACTTTAGACCTCAGCACTTTGGTAACTGCCGGACAAATGGACGGTACTTGGACAGACCAAATGAATAACACCGTAACTACTATTGACGCAACGGGAATGCCGGAAGGCGATTACACTTATACCTACACTATTTCTCCGGCAGCAGGAAGTTTCTGTACCGATGTTTCGTATGATGTAGTAATAAGCGTACTGGCTTGTCCTGTGGTTACACCTTGTACTTTGGCAGTTATAGCTACACCAACAGCGTGTACAGGAACTACTTACGACCTTGATGTGGAAGTTACTTTCGCCAATCCAAATTCAACACAATTTGAATTGGAAATAAACGGAACAACTTACGGTCCTTACACTTATACAACTTCTCCGCAAACAATAACTATTACAGGTTTAGCGGGTGATGGAACAGTAGATATTCCGGTAATTGTTTCAGATGTTGTTTCAGTGGCAAGCTCAGGTGAGTGGGAATTAAATGAAATTTTAGCTGACCCTGCTATAGGTACTGGAGATGCAAATGGTGATGGTGTGGCAAGTTCTTCCGATGATGAATTTGTTGAAATCGTTAATGCAACAGGTATGACCGTAGATATTAGCGGTTGGACAATTTCCGATGCCTTAGGTGTAAGACATACTTTCCCAAGTGGAACAATTCTTACCGATGCGCAAGCAATTGTAGTATTTGGCGGTGGTACACCAACCGGAACATTTGGCGGTGCGGTTGTTCAAACAGCAAGCACTGGCGGATTAAGTTTAAATAATTCCGGCGACACAGTAACCTTAATGGATGATATGGGTAATGTAATTGTTACCTATGCTTATGGAACAGAAGCAGGAAATGATCAGTCACTTAATTTAGACCCGGATGTAGTAGGCACTACTTATGTACAACACGGCATTTTTGGTACAAATTATTCACCGGGTACACAAGTAAATGGAGTCGCCTTTGCACCTTTATGTGAAAATGCAACAATGTATGATGCACCGCTTTGTACCAATCCGTCTATCTTAATCGTAAAAGACGATGCAGATAATGGCGATGATACACAAGCAGTAAATCCGGGCGGCACCGCAACCTTTACAATTACGGTAACGAACAATGGCGATGTGGATTTGATGAATGTAGTAGTAACCGATGCTTTGGCA
>JACJXQ010000003.1 GCA_020636495.1 Chitinophagales bacterium
GTAATTTAAGAATACACACCAGACATTCAATTTCTGAGCAATCAGCACCTGGGAGAGTGAATCATTGAATGACTGTTTTGAATGGGAATGCATAGGAAAAGGTGGGATATTCAGGCTACGGGAAACATGTAAAACCCGCTTGCGCGGAATATTTTGGAGGCAAAAAAAACACATCACAAAGAAGAAATCCACATTTCTTCCTTCAGGCAGGGTACCCCCCGGCCTTTCCTGCTGTGCAGAAATTTTACACCTCCCCCCGCTTACTTTACAGGAACTGTATCTTACTTCATTTCAACTGCCTGGCATTGCATCTTAAGCACATTCTTCTTTCATCGCTGCTTACGCAAACAAACTACTCCCGCTAAGCTTACTCAGCTTCAAAAATCACCATTACCCGCTTTACAGGTTGTGCCCGCCATTTGGGCACTCTCCGATTGCCCCCATCCAAACACCATGAGCCGCAACGTTGCAAAAGCCTGCGGCCTGATTGATAAACTAAAACCATTGAATGACTGCATTTTTACACCTTTTGGTTGGTTAAGCACAAAAGGGATTTCGGGTGTTCTGCAAAGGTTGCTCGCTTTGGGAGAGGCCGCACCCCTGCACAGATCACGCTTGCTGAACCCGTTTTTTTTCGCATAACCAACTCCGGTAAAAGGACCCGCACCTGCGCCTGAAAAACGCCCGTACCCGTCCCGTTTGAAGCAGCCAGCAAACAAACTGACCATTGAAGGCAGCTGGCAGGAATCACATAGCCCACAGAGGGCCGCTGAGCTTATCAGCCAAAGGTGCGACATTCTGTAAAGAATTGTTACACCTTTGGCTTTGCCACTTTTGCCCGCTTTTGCCCGTTTTTTTTTCGCGCGCGCGCGTAATGTTCCTATATATAGGGCTTTTACTTATCTCATTGAATATCAATGCACAGGAGTCGGTTAGCATTCACTGGCCCCTGACCAGCGGCGATGCCGGCTTCCTCACCTCCCCCGGGGCAGATGTGGCATTCGCACCGGGCCGGTCTGTCAGCGTGGTGACCTTTGACCAGGCACACGGGGCCGGCTCCATTGGCTGGGCAGCCCGCGAACGCAGCAACGATGCCTACTACGAATACCGCATTGCCCCTCAGGCCGGTTATACCTTCAGACTGGTGCAGCTGAATGTTGAAATCAGCATGAGCCGCGGCGAACTGAAAGTGGCAGCCTATGCCTCCACCAACGGCTACCGCAGTCCCTCCTCTCCCATCGGACTGCCCCGCCTGGCTGCCACCACCAGTCCGCGCAACCTCTCCCTGCCTGCCGATATCAGCGTTAGCTACCCCGACACGCTGAGCATCCGCATCTACGCCTGGGGTGCCCGCGACCAGCAGGTAAGCTTTTATAACCGCCA
Source organism: Chitinophagales bacterium (assembly GCA_020636495.1). Lineage (NCBI taxonomy): Bacteria > Pseudomonadati > Bacteroidota > Chitinophagia > Chitinophagales > Chitinophagales bacterium. The sequence goes on from JACJXQ010000003.1 coordinate 1,384, forward strand.
TGTGCGCCTCGAAGGCCTCACCACCGTTGACTCAACCATGCTGGCCAACGTGCAGCCTGAAGTGACGGAGAAGAGGGAAGAAATACCCCCGGCCATGACTGAACCGGGAAAAACACCCGATTCCTTACAGCTGGCTGCCTCAGCCATACATGTAAGCGACAGCATTGACACTCAGGCTTTGCAGCCTGCAACGGAAGCATGGCTGGCCGAGGGTCATAAGCCCGACACACTGCGCAATAACGGAAATTTACTGATGGGACCAAAAGGCAACATCACCTACACCACATCAGGCACCTGGACCTGCCCAGCAGGCGTAACCCAGGTTACTGTTGAGTGCTGGGGAGGTGGTGGAGGCTGTGGAACATCGTATACTTATGCAGGTGGTGGAGCTGGAGGCGGTGCTTATGCATCAAGTGTTCTTACAGTTGTTCCAGGTAACTCATATTCAGTAGTCGTCGGTGCTGGTGGCGGTATCTCAGAAGATGGAGGAAATTCAACATTTGGCAATGGCCCACTGGTAAAAGCTGCAGGGGGAAGTTCTGGAAGCAATAATCCAGGAAATGGGGGTTCAAGCACAATTCCATTTAGCATTGGTAATACCAGATATTCCGGGGGTAATGGAGGATCAAGATCCGACCCTTATAGAGCTGGAGGAGGAGGAGGAGGTTCTGCCACTTCAACAGGAAATGGAGGAAATGGAGGAAATGCTTCATGGAATACAGGAGGTACAGGAGGGCTAGGCCAAGGTAACGGTGGCAAAGGAGGGGACAGATATTATTCGGGTAGTCAAGGAATCTCACCAGGAGGTGGTGGCGGCGGAAGGGGAAGCGGCAATAATACGGGTAGTGGTACCGGCGCTAATGGGCAAGTGACAATTACCTGGGTAGATTGCGCTGTGCCAACTAAATACAATGTCACCGGTGGCGGCTCATATTGCTCAGGTGGCACCGGGTTACCCGTTGGCGTTGATAACTCAGAATCTGATGTTACCTATCAGTTATTCAGAGGTGCAACAGCACTTACAACCATCAATGGGACAGGAAATGCCATTTCATTTGGCAATCAAACAGTAGCTGGAACCTATACGGTTGTTGCTACACGAGCCACATGCACTACAAATATGAATGGCTCGGCTAGTATCACAGTGTTAACTATCCCTGCGCAACCTTCAGCTATTACAGGCAATACTTCGCCTTGTCAGGGCACTTCTCAAACCTACAGTGTTACCAATGTTGCAGGAAATACCTATACATGGACTTTCCCGACTGGATGGACACAAACCGCAGGTGGCACAAGCAATTCGGTGACTGTTACAGTTGGCAGCAGCAATGGCACGATTACCGTTACCCCTTCAAATGCCTGTGGAACGGGCAGCGCAGGCACCCTGAGTGTTACTACAAGTACTACTCCTGCGCAACCTTCAGATATTACAGGTAATACTTCGCCTTGCCAGGGCACTTCTCAAACCTACAGTGTTACCAATGTTGCAGGTGTTACCTATACATGGACTTTCCCGACTGGATGGACACAAACCGCAGGTGGCACAAGCAATTCGGTTACTGTTACTGTTGGTACCGGCAATGGGAATATTATGGTTACCCCTTCAAATGCCTGTGGAAACGGTACAAGTCGCACATTGGCAGTTACCACTACCACAACCCCTGCACAACCTTCAGCAATTGCAGGCAATAATCTGCCCTGCCAGGGTTCAACCCAAACCTACAGTGTAACTAACGTAAACGGTGTTACCTACACATGGACAGTACCTGCCGGATGGAGCATCAACTCAGGACAAGGCAGTAATTCAGTTGTTGTAAGCGTTGGAGCAGCTTCGGGAAATATTTCTGTTACCCCTTCAAATTCATGCGGTAACGGCACAGCACAAAGCCTTGCTGTTACTATACAATCCTTACCAGTTCAAACCAGCCCTATCAACCCGGTTACCACACAGGTTTGTCAAAACAGTGTTCACAACTTCTCAGTCATGCCCCCTCCACCTGCCGGTTTTACATACAACTGGGCAGGCCCGGCAGGTTCCACCATTCTGAGTGGACAAGGAACCAATATTATCCAAATTCGTTTTGGAAACCAATCAGGCAACCTTTCCATCACGCCTCACAACAGTTGCGGCGATGGACCAGCCCAAACAATGGCCATTAATGTCAGCACCTCTACGCCTGCCATTCCTGGAGCCATTACCGGTGTAATAGCACCTTGCATTGGATCTTCAAAAACATATAATATTCCCGATCTAGGCTATATATACACCTGGTCAGTACCATCTGGCTGGATCATTGTATCCGGACAAGGAAGCAGCTCTATTAACGTAACAGTTGGCGCCACAGCCGGTAATATCTCGGTAACCGCCGGTAATGCCTGCGGCGGCAGTGCAGCAAGAACACTCACGGTAACACCACAAGCCAGTGCTCCTGCACAACCGTCAGCCATAACAGGCAACAGTCCTGTTTGCGCTGGCTCAACACAAACATATGCAGTAACAAATGTCCCCTTTGTTGTTTACACCTGGTCAACACCGGCTGGTTGGACACTAACAGCAGGCCAGGGAACCAATTCAGTAACTTACACGGTAGGTGCAACCTCTGGCACTATCACCGTTACCCCTTCCAACGACTGCGGCACAGGAATTGCCGGTTCACGCAACATTGTGGTTGATGTCGCACCACCAGCCAATACTTCAGCCATTGCCGGCTTAAACAACCCCTGCCAAAACAGCTCACAAACTTACAGCGTTACCAATGTAAGTGGTGTAACCTATACCTGGGCTGTACCGGCTGACTGGACCATTAATGCCGGACAGGGAACAAACCTTATAGCTGTTACAGTTGGATCTGTTAACGGAAATATCACAGTTGTACCATCCAACGGATGTGGCAACGGAGCAACCTCCACTTTGCCTGTTACAGTATTTTTGCTTCCGGCTACCGCAGGTACAATTTCAGGCGACATTCTTTTCTGCGAAGGCACTGAACATACTTACAGTGTAACACCCGTTTCCGGTATAACTTATGACTGGACGGTACCTGCTGGATGGAGCATCAATTCAGGACAAGGAACAAATTCAATTAATATCACAGCCGGGGTCAACTCAGGGAATGTACAGGTGACACCACAAAATGCCTGTGGCAATGGCCCTCCAAGTTTACTGGCCGTAACCGTAAATCCACTACCTGCTGCCGAAACCGGCCCCGATGGCGCCATTTGCGTGGGAGATGACATTCAAATTGGTGCACCACCTGTTGCTGGAAATACTTATTTATGGACACCTGATCCTTTGGGCGAGGTATTTGATTTTACTGTTTCCAATCCTGTGGTAGAACCCAATGTCAACACAACCTACACGCTGGTTGAAACCAACACATCGACAGGTTGTTCCAATACCAATAGCGTTATCATTCTGGCCAATCAAATCATTGCAGTTACGGTAGTCCCTCTGGAACAGACTATGTGTTCGGGTAGTACGACCAATTTTGTCATATCAAGTAACATTTCAGGCACCATCTTTACATGGGAACCCAACCTGGATGTAGGAAATGCAGCAACTACAACCGGATATAGCAGTGGATCAGGCCCTCTGATACATCAAACCATCACCAATGTTTCCAGTGCAGCTTCTACCATTAGTTACTTTATTAAAGCCATTGCAGACGAATGCGAAAACACTAATTTGAGCGCAATTGTCTACATCAATCCCGAACCTGTATCTGACAATCAAACCCCTGCAGCTATATGTAGTGATATTGCTTCTGGTGTAAACTTTGCCGCAAGCACCAATGGACTAAGCATTGCTTCTTACAACATATTATCCATCAACAATAACGGATTATCTGCTTCATCCGGCAACCCTCAAACAGGTAATGGTTTTTCTGCCAATGAAATAGCCGATGATGCCTGGACCAACCTGACCACCGCTCCGGTAAATGTGGTTTATACAGTGCAGGGCGTCAGCAATTCGGGCTGTGCAGGCAATCAATTTACAGTTACACTGGTTATTAACCCCGAGCCCATGGTTACTAACCCCGCTACGAACGAAATATGCAGTGGCGCATCTACCAATATCAATCTTACCGCCAACATCCCCAGCACTTTTACATGGACTATTGGCACAATTACAGGGGGAATTACAGGAGCAGCACCGGGAAGCGGAAACACCATCAATCAGACACTTATCAATCCAGACAATGCAACACCAGGAACAGTTGATTATATAGTTACCCCAACAGCAAGCACAGGCAGTTGTGCCGGCGCCCCATTTACCATTACAGTAACGGTTTATCCTGCTCCGGTGGTGACCAATGCAGCTACAAAAAGAATCTGCTCGGGAACCAGCACCAATATTGATCTGACATCAAGCACACCCTGCAACTTTACCTGGACAACGGGCGTTATTACAGGAAGTATCACGGGGGCATCAGGCGATACAGGCAATAACATTAATCAGGTGCTAACCAACCCCAGCAATGCAACTTCCGGCACGGTTGAGTACCTGGTAACAGCCACCTCAACCAGCGGAGGATGCACAAGTGCGCCATTTACCATTACAGTAACCGTTGACCCGATACCTGAGGTAAACGCATGGGCAGTGCCTACTGCAGTATGCCCGGGTGTCGACTTTGACTTATTCTCCTCATCTAGTTTAACATACGCCCCATCACTACTGCTTGAGGAAAAATTTAACGGAGCAACAAATACATGGACTAAAATCAACAATTCATATGGAGGCGACAATCCGGCGCTTGCTGCATGGACATTAAGACCTGACAACTATTCATATGGTGTAAACTTTCACTCAAACGACAACTCTCAATTTTACTTATCCAACAGTGATGCGCAAGGTTCAAGCTGGGGACCAGAAGTAACTGAAACGTATCTGCAATCTCCTTCCATCAACACCAACGGTTATTCAACACTATCTCTTGATTTTTATCACTATTACAGGGAATATTCAAACTCATCAGGCAGGGTACAAGTATCAACTAACGGAACAACATGGACAACTATTCGCACTTATAACACAACGCAGGGGGCGTATAATAATTTTAATCATCAAACCATTGATTTAAGCGCTTATACAGGAAATAACAACTTCTACATCAGATTTTATTATTATGCTGAATATGGTTGGTACTGGGCTATCGACAATGTTACCTTAAGCGGCACTTCCAATTCTGCCATCCCCATTATCAGTTGGTCATCAACCCCTGCGGGCTTCACTTCAAACGAACCAAGTATTCAAAATATTACGCAAGGAACAACCACCACATATACAGTAAGTTACACAAATCCATTATCTCTTTGCAGTGCAAATGCATCAGTCACTGTTACCAATCTTGAACCTCCCAATGCGACTATTACTGCAGATTATTGCTCAGTACCAGGAAAAATACGTTTAACAGCATCAGGTGGGGTGAGCTACCTGTGGAATACCGGCCAGACCGGAGCTGTAATTGAGGTGGATATTGCCGGACAATACAGCGTTGTTGTCACGGGAGCCAATGGTTGTACTGCCACTGCCACATTAGGGGTTTCAACCGATTTGGTCGTGAATGGTGATTTTTCTGCAGGAAACACCGGTTTCACTTCAGGATATGTTTACGATCCTACCCCTAATGGGCTTTACGCCCCTGAAAGTGAATATGCAATCCATTACAATGCGCAATACACACATACAAATTTTTGGGGCTATGATCATACAGTTAACAACGGCCTGTCTCCAAATAATTTTATGATTGTCAACGGAGCAAAATACTCACCTCAACCCACAGTTTGGCAGGAAACTGTAAATGTGGAACCAAATACTGATTATTATTTTTCAGCATATGCCATTAGTTTGAACAATGTATCCCCTTATGCACAACTCAGGTTTGAAGTCAATGGAGTCCAAGTAGGTACAACTGCCATCTTAACAGCTGGTGTAAATAGCAATGCTAATCCGTGGCTAGCCAAAGACCGTTTTTATGGCACCTGGAATT
>JACJXQ010000004.1 GCA_020636495.1 Chitinophagales bacterium
GCGCAGAGTCGCGGTGGCGCGTGTTTTTGCACTCGTGGTGCGATGCAGGGTTATGATGTTATTTGTTTCTTCTCGCGTTGGCAAAAACCGTGACACCAGCAGGGGGTCCCCGGCGGGAGCCGGGGCAGGCCGCACCGCCGACCACTTAACGGTCCTCTTTAGCCAGAAAGTTCTCGCGGTGCGGAGCGCCAATGACATATACCGACCTGTTAGGTTTAGGGCTTATTCACCTTTGGTATTTTCAACTAAACAATTAACCGCCGTTCATTAAAACTCGCTGAAGGCTCTTCACGCATTGGCAACACCATTTTTCTAGCAGAGAACCTACTCATGCGTGATGTGCCTGAAAGCCAATATTGACAGAACGATTTCAACTTCTTAAGCGATACAGGATCTGATTCAAAACTTAATACTATAACTAATTGATGGAATAATCGGGAAATAGCTTCGCTGCTTCAAGGCATACCTTTGAGTGCCCGGTATTTCGTGATGATGCGAATCATACTCAGCTGTTCTTTCAATAAAATAATAATACGGGTTCTGCCGGTTATAAAGATTGTAAATGTTAAAACTAAGTGTACGCTCACCCCACCTGACCTCTTTGTAGAAATTTATTCCCACGTCAAGCTTATGGTATGCCCTCATTCTCGATGAGTTCAGGTCTCCGTAGATCAGACCATAGTCCTGGTAACTACCCTCCGCGTTAAGATTGTCACTGGGACTGGTAATCATTCTGTATCTTCCCGTGGCCAGTGTATAAGGATTACCGGTACCATACACCCATGTGGCTGATAATTGAATATTGCTTCTTATCCTCTGGAGATACACAATACTGATATCGTGGTTCCTGTCATACTTAAAAGGAAACTCCTTCCCTGAATTAATATTATCAAACTGACGTGTGGTCTTTGAGTAAGTGTAGGCGATCCAGCCAGTCACCGGCCCTGCTTTTTTCTGCAGGAGGACCTCCATTCCGTATGATTTTCCGGTTCCGTTTGTCTCAACCTGTGATTGCCAGTCGATCGATGAGGAGAGTGACGATATACCTTCCTTGTAGGTAATAAGGTTATTCATCGTTTTATGATAACCCTCCAGGCTTGCATCAAACAGCCCATCACCGAAGGTTCTTTCAATTCCAACAGCATACTGCATGGCTTTCGACGGCGCTATAAGGTCAGTTACCGGGACCCATGTATCATTTTGCATGTTTGGTCCTGAACCTGTTAGCAGGTGCACATATTGTGTCATGGTTGAAAATGATGCTTTCACGAATGTGCCGCTTCCAAGTCTGAGGCTTGTAAGCACTCGTGGCTCGGCCGATGAATAATTCCTTCCCGATGTCCGGTAGTTGGAAAACCTTAATCCAATATCTGTAAAGAACCTGCCACCTACGGAGATCTCATTCTCAATATAGGCGCCAGTTTCAAACCCATGCTGTTTACTGCTTCCCATGACCGACTTCGTTTCTTCAAAGTCGCCTGTGGTTTGAAACGTCATTGTATTGGGTTTGAAAAAATGCCAGATACCCGTTCCTCCATATTTAATTGAATAGAAACGATTGACATAATAGTCAAAGTCTATCTTTGCGGCAACATCAATTATACCTGAAAAATACCTGTATGACGACTCTTCTTTAAGGTCATCAGCCTTCATAGTGTAGTTAAACTCATTATCCAGGCGATACTTTGTGGAATAGACAGTGAGGTTGCTGAACAACCTGTCTCCGTAGACATGGTTCCACCTGAACGAACCGAGAATATTCCCCCATTGGAGAGCCATCTTGCTTACCTCATGTTCTATCCTGTTTACGGTCGTTATTTTGTCGTCACCTGAATAGATGCTGAGATAAACCCTGTCATCAGGTGAAAAACAATGATTCAGCTTTGCATTGAAATCATAGAAAGTGTAACCGACAGATACCCCGCTGCTTGAAAAATAGGTAAGCGGCTTGGTTATAAGATCATACATGAGCCTCCGTATGGATATCAGGTATGATGTTGTATCTTTTTTTATTGGGCCTTCAATCATGTATTTTGAAGCAATCATTCCTATCATGAAATTTCCATGCTGCTCCTTCATGTTCCCCTCTTTCATTCTGATGTCCAGAACAGACGATAAGCGGCTTCCATACCTTGCCGGGAAGCCTCCTTTTATCAGTTTCATACTGTTTATGGCATCTGAATTAAATGTAGAAACAAAACCTCCCAGATGGTTTACATAATAGACCGGTACATCATCAATGACTATCAGGTTCTGGTCAGGACTGCCTCCTCTGACATAGAGGCCGCTTGAGGCCTCATTGCCTGACTGAATCCCGGGCATCAGCTGAAGTGTCTTAAGGATATCCGATTCTCCTCCCAAGGCGGGCAGTACAATGACTTTCGATACAGGGACTGAAATTGTGCTCATCTCTTTTTTCCTGTCATATGTAAGAGGACGGGGAGCTTTAACCGTGACCTCCTCAATGACAATATCGGATATGAGTTCAAAGTCGATTTTCAGGTTTGCGTCCGGAAGAACCTTTATGGTATCCTGTATGTAACCCACAAATGATGCCTGAAGCCGTATTGTATCTGCTTCCGGGAGGCGCTTCATTGCATAGTAACCATAACCGTTTGTGATGGCATATGAACCGTCATCAATGCAAACAACAGTAGCGCCGATCAGTTTTTCTCCCGTTTCAGCATCGGAGACATATCCGCTTATGGTTACCTGCTGGCCATGGGTCATGACCAAGGCAAACATAAACATAGCTAATATGAATGTCAGTCTTTTCACCTGATCACAACATTGATCGTTTTATTGTCTGATGAATAACCGGCAAAGATGCCGTAACCTCCGGTAATGTTTGAGTACATATGTACCGGATCCGGCAGCCCAGTAAAAATGTTGGATTCCAGGCTGTACTGGTAGATTATCTGCTTCCTGATATAATTGTAATATGACTCGGATATTGAGCGGAGAGACACGAATAAAATATAACCGTATTCAGGCCCTTCTCCGATTAGAGGCATCTCACCTGTCTGAATCCAATAATTTGCCTTAATGCTTGTCTGTTCCCCGTCAAATAATTCATCAGTAAATACAATGGATTCAGCATAATAATCAAGCAGGCCTGTTGAAACCAGTACAGGATCTGTACTGTACTTAAAACCAACACTATGACGATAATTAAAGCCAGCCACATAGTAATCTGCGATAACGGAAAGCTCATAAAAGTTCGGCCCTGGTTTATCTGTAAATTCCAGCTCCAATTGCATAACCGGATGATTGTTATCGTCCATCATAATCGAATCCCTGTGAACATATGATTCAATCATTGTCTTCTCAGGAATGCTGTCTTCAGATGACACGTCATCCATTTCAGGCGCACTGACAAACAATGAGTATTTTTCATTTCGCAGGGCTACTACATCTGAATAGTAGTACCCGTTATTGAAAATGAGGGTGTCAATTTCTTCATCATTGCAGAAAAGCCTGACTAATCCATTTTCAACAGTTGGAGTTGAATAGTCGAATGCTGACGCGGTTTTACTCAGATGGACCCTGATCCTTTGCCCGTCAGTGAAAAGGCTGTTGACAACAAGTACAGGCTCATGTGATGGAACATCGATTTCGATGATCTTTGTGCAGAATGTGCAGCCGATCAGCAAAACTGCATATAGAGGTATTTTTACAGGCCTGTTCATCAAAAATGATAATTCACTTTATATGAGAAGACATAATTCTTACTATTGACGAAATCAATATTGGAGAATTTAATATAGAGATCGATGCTGAACCTACCGGATCTGGAATAGAGTGAGGCACCAGGACTAAGGCAAAGGCCAAATCTGCTCTCCCTTAATTCCGGTAGCCACTGATTCTCCTCCCAGTACCTGTAAGAATAGTATGGTAAAACTTCAGCAAAAACCCTGACTCTGCTCTCCGGGAAAAATGAATACCGGGCAAAGGCTCCGGCTCCCAACCTGAAAAAAAACAAGTCGTTACCGGATTTGAGATTGACCGGGAAAAACCCATTTACCTCCGGCCCTGCTGAAAAATGTGGTGCCACATGGTAAGCGTATCTTATTCCAAAGACCAGCTCCGGCATGAAGCCCCGAAAGAGGTTTTCATCAAGGTAGGGATTAAGTTGCAGGCCTAACTGGTTCATGTATGTGCTAAGAATAGTTTCTTCACTTGTTGTCTGAGCACTGACTGATTGCGTGATTAAAACCATTGCAATGAGATATAGAAGTTTCAGAAAACTTGTTTTTTTTATTGTATTCATTTTGAGGTGGTAGTATACGATTTTGTTTTAATTCGGATTCTATCCCTGGATGATTGTCCGAGTAATGCTTTTTAATCCTTCAAATAGTGGTAGGTTACTTGTACTTTTTGCTGAGAAGTAACAACCTGAAAACCATTAAAAGCATGTGTTTGACAGTGCGAAGCACTGGCAAACTCTTGCTTTTTCAGTATTATTTTTCTTCGTGAATATTTTAGCCTTAAACCTAACGTTCGGCGGTATGTGGCGTTGGCGCAGAGTCGCGGTGGCGCGTGTTTTTGCACTCGTGGTGCGATGCAGGATTATGATGTTATTTGTTTATTCTCGCGTTGGCAAAAACCGTGACACCAGGAGGGAGCCCCCGGCGGGAGCCG
>JACJXQ010000005.1 GCA_020636495.1 Chitinophagales bacterium
AGCTGCAGGAGCTAATATCAGTTATACAGAATGGCCTAATCTGGGTCATGGTTGCTGGAACCAATCCTGGGCACTACCTGAGTTCCCTGTATATATGAACAAGGCTCATAAGGCCAACCCCTGGCCTTTGTTTGGTCGTACAGAATTTTGCCCAGGAGAATCAATAAATCAGGTAATTGGTGTAATGGCTGGCTTTGATGGGTATGAATGGAGAAAGGATGGTGTTTTGATACCCGGGGCCACATCCAATACATACACTGCTACTTCATTAGGTGTATTTTCCTGTCGTATTCGCCGTGGTACAGAATGGTCACCCTGGTCGCCATCACCAGTTGAATTGAAACTGAAAGGAGTTACAGTGCCACCAAGTATTCAAATAAATGGATTATTTAGCAATGTGATACCTGCTCCGGACGGTAACACTGGTGTGGAATTAATAGTACCGACAGGTTATGCAACATATAACTGGCAGCGGGAAGGAAGTCCAACAGTATTGAGCACAACCAATACTTTATATGCAACTACGCCTGGACAATATAAAGTTCAGGTAACAGAGCAATTTGGATGCTCATCCGTACCATTTTCAAGTTTGTTCCCGGTAATTGATGCCAATGGACCCAATGGTCCACCACCAGTATCAGGTTTAATTGCTACTGTTCTTTCAAAAACAGAAATAAAACTGGATTGGGCACAGAACAACAGTCCATCTTATAATGAGACAGGTTTTGAGATATATATGGCATCGTCGGCAGCAGGACCCTATAAATTGATAGCTATTACGGCCCCTGATGTTACTACATTTACTCATAGCGATCTCTTACCAGATACAGACTACTTCTATAAAGTCAGGGCTATTAATAATACCGCAGCATCTTCTGTGGTAGGTCCGGCTGCTGCAAAAACACAAGCGGATACCAGCCCGCCAACGGCACCGGCGAATCTCCGGGTAGGTGCTACAACCAGAAATTCTGTTGAATTGATCTGGGATGAATCGACTGATGATGTAGGTGTGATTAAATATGATATTTATGTGAACGGTATTAAATACTATGAATCAGATGTAGCGTATGCTACAGTATATAATCTGAATTATCAGACTACTTATGCCTTTAAAGTAAAAGCCAGGGACTTTGCAGGTAATGTTTCACCGTTCAGTAACCAGGTCACCGGGCAGCCTATATCTAATGGATTAAATTATAAGTATTATACCTATACTGGAACATGGGATCAGCTTCCGGATTTTAATACGCTGGTACCTGATGCCACAGGTGTTGTGCCCAATATTACTCTTGAGAATCGTACACAAAATGACAATTTTGCCTATTTATGGGAAGGGTTGATAAAAATACCAGCAAGTGGTAACTATCGTTTCCGTACCAGATCGGATGATGGAAGCAGGTTGTGGATAGGTGCGTTGGGTTCCCAGGTTTCTCCATATAGTTATTCAGGAACACCGGAAGTAAACAATGATGGATTACATGGGCCACAAAATAGAAATGGACCTACCAGGTATTTTGAAGCAGGTACTTACCCCATTGCTATTGCTTTTTATGAACAGGGTGGGGGAGAAACAATGGAAGCCCGTTTAAGACAGTATCCATCGAGTTCATATAATCTTATACCGGATAGTTATTTTGCTGATGAACCTATTATTAATGGTTATCCACCTGTAAAACCATCAGGTCTTACAGCCAATGCGCTTACTTCAAGTGAAATAGAACTCAACTGGATAGATAATAGCGGTGATGAAACTGGTTTTGAGGTCTGGAGATCAACAGATCCTGTTAACAACTTTGTTACAGTAGGGAATGCTCAGCCCAATGCCACTAGTTTTATAGATAGTTCGCTGGACGCAAATACAACTTATTATTATAATCTGAAGTCGCTTGGGCAATATGGTGAATCTGATTTTGCAGAAGTGGGAAGTGGTGTAGATTATTCTTATTATGAAGTAGATAATATGAACAATCTCCCGGACTTCAATTCTTTAACACCACAAAAAACCGGAAGAATAAGCACCTTTAGTTTAGGTGAGCAAGATCGGGGCGATAATTTTGCTTTTAAATTCTCCGGATTTATTACTGTCCCTGTTGCCGGAGATTACATTTTTTATACTACATCTGATGATGGATCAAAACTATATATTGATGGTTTTGACGAAGCTCATAAAGTAGTTGATAATGATTATTTGCAAGGGCCTACAGAACGGAGCGGGACTATTAACCTTACTGCCGGTATACATGAAATACATGTAACATTTTTTGAAAGAGGCGGTGGAGAGTTCCTTGAAGTTCGATATGAAGGACCTGCCGGAAGTGGTATTGCAAAACAGTTAATACCTGCTGATGTATTAGGTTTACCGCTTCCGAACGCCACGACCTTACCGTTACCATCCGTACCGTTGGATCCATCTGATTTAGTAGCTACAGGTACGAGCAGTTCTAAGATCTCGGTTACCTGGAATGATAATTCGGGGGATGAAACTAAGTTTGAGTTA
>JACJXQ010000006.1 GCA_020636495.1 Chitinophagales bacterium
AGGATGTAACTACCTTTACCCCGATATGTAACGGCCTTTACCCCGGTGTGTAAAGAGTCTTTCCCCGGCATGTAACGTCTTTTACATAAGGATGTAACAACGCTGTAAATGTAATGTATTGTCTTTTCCTGATTTAGCTAGACGCTTTTTCTTTTTATAACCGATATCAGTAGACGGTTCTTGGAATGTTGTACTGGTTCAGTAGTCACTTCTTCCCAAGCCCTGCTGATATAGTAGACACAGCAAAGTGAGTTGTCCTGATTCTGTTGACAGTCATCCTGCTGCATTTGCAGAGCCCGTGCTTGCTTGTCCGGCAAGACTGGGTGCCCCTAAAAGAGGCATTCTGTCTTTGTCAGGTGCGCTGTCCTGCGCCTTCGCCCGGACTTGCTGTCCGGCTTTGCAAAGATATTGCATCCTTCTTTTTATTGCTACTTGTGGAAGGATATTTTTTCTTCTTCCACATTTTCTTCTGTATTCCCTTCTCCAGATGCGCCACAGCAGGTATTTTATACCCGATACTCATATGCGGTCTGCGATGGTTATAGAAATGTATGTAGCGAGCTATGACATTTCTTGCATGCCCGATGTCGTTGAACCGGCCTCGAGGATGGCTGCTTTCCGCCTTAATAATCCCGTTGATACGTTCCGCAACGGCATTGTCGGTGGGTTTGTAGTCTTCCGTCATACTGATGGCAATGCCATGTTTCTGAAGAAGTGCCACGTATGGGTCGCAACAGTATTGTACGCCACGGTCCGAGTGATGTATCAGGCCCGTAAGATTTTCATCTCCTGTCATTTCAACAGCCTGCTCTATAGCCTGTTGCAATGCATTGATGGTTGCCGATACCCGTAAGGTGTCGGCAAGCACCCATCCCACTATCTTATGGGAGTAGGCATCCGTAATCAGATGCAGATAACAGACTTCACCATTGGCAAGTGGTATATAAGTAATGTCGCTGACCCACAACTGGTTGGCTGAAGTCAAGGTCAGTCCTTTGATTAGGTTCTTCCACTTGTGGTAGCGATGGTTGGAGTTCGTCGTATGCCGGGTCTTGCGGGCAGGAAGCATCAAGCGGTGTTGCCGGAGCAATGCATAAAAGCTGTCCCGCCCAGGCATGAACCCGGCTCCAAAAAGCACGGTGAGCATAATCCACAGTTTGTAACAGCCTATACCCGGATCTTCGATACGGATATCACGGACAGCATCCAGCATGAGACGTTCCCTATGTATCTGACTCTCAATGTCAGCCTTTGACTGGTAGTAGGCTTGACGACAATGGCCAAACAGACGGCAGGCCAACGCAACTTTCAGGTTGCGCTGACTGACCAGTTCCGTTACGATTTGGCCCCAGATTTTTTTCTGATAGGGATGTTGAAGAGTTCTTCAGCACGCGTAATCATCAACTCACGGGCTTCTGTTTCCAGCTTGGAGAAAGACAGAGCTTTCTCCAGCTCTTTAATGCGCTTTTTTAATTGGGCATTTTCATCTTTGTAGGCTTCCTTGCTGCGATTGGACATATCTGGTGATTCTTGTTCAGAAGGCAAAGATAGCTCTTCTGCTAAATTTGAATACTTTTTAATCCAACTATTTAGCAAGGCAGGGCAACAAATGCCATGTGCCCGGCAAAAGGCATGCTTACTCATACCTGATTGGTAGTAAGAGTGAAGAAAAAACAGTTTTTCATCTTCACGATAAAGCTTTCGTTTTGAAGTCATAATAGTAACACATTTATTAGTTTGTAAATGTGTCTACCTATATCAGGATAAGACAAACGGCTTTTACATTATAGGGTAAACATCCGGTAAATATAATCTGCTGATTATTAGCTTATA
>JACJXQ010000007.1 GCA_020636495.1 Chitinophagales bacterium
TACAAATAAATAAAAAAATAAAAAAATAACTTTTTTTTGCAAAATACTTGTTTATTTAATTTCTTTTATTTAACTTTAATTTACCATTCAATGGTATTTATTAAATTCTATGACACAACTAATAAAAAAAATAAATTTATCTTATGAAAAAAAATTTACAAAAACACTCTCTGAGAGAATTTTTTGCGCAGCCAATTCGGAAAGTTCTGATGTATCTTAAAAATACTGTAAAATGTATTTCTGATTTATTTGTAATACTTTTCTCTACATTTCATTGTTTATGGAATGTAGATTCATTTAAAAAGACTACAGTCAAATTTATTAGTTACTGGCTACCACAGAACAGCACACGCAATGCGTGTATGCAATTACACTATGATCCGTTGGGTACATATCCGACGAGAAAACTTACCAATCCGAAATGGGTTGTGACACTTTTGTTGCTCGTTTGTTTTATGCAGGCGAATGCACAAACTTCAACTACTTTACCAGTTTCAGGATCTCAACATAGTGGAACAGCGGGTACTGTGTATTCTGTAGTTATTCCTGCGGGTGTCTGTTCTATAACAATAGAGTGTTATGGTGCTGGCGGCGGTGGTGGCGGTGGATGCTATTTTGATGCAGGGCCTGGCGGTGGCGGCGGCGGTTATGGCGCAGCAACGGTAAGTGTTACACCTGGAAAAACATATTATTTCAGATATGGAGCCGCCGGTGGTGGTGGTAACGATGGCGGTGCTGGTAGTGCAGGGGGGGATACATGGTTTGGGCCTAATTCTGATGGTTCAAGTCCTCTTGTAAAAGGTGCTGGTGGTGGTGGTGCTGGTGGCTGTTGCACAACTTGGTCCTGTTGTTGTGGTTCTGTAGGTGGCGGAGGTAGTGCTAATGTAGGAACCACTACCCGTAATGGTGGTAATGGTGGTCAGGCAGGACCAGATAATGGAGGTGCCGGAGGGGGAGGTGCAGGTCCTACAGCAAATGGTGGTACCGGTGGTAATAATGGAGGTGCCGGTGGTAGTGCTGGAGGAGGTTTGGCAGGAGCAGGTGGTAATGGGGGGACGACTCATGGAGCTGCCAACGGTCCTTCAGGTGCAACGCTTGGAGGTGGAGGCGGAGGCAATGCGGATGATTGTCATCTTTGTGGAACTACTCAAAATGGCGGAAATGGTGCTAATGGAGGTATTGTATTTACCTATACAACGGGTACTACTTCATCTTCGGGTACAGCACAAGCTACGCCTACTACTGGTGAATGGTACAATTATGCCTACAATAAAACGAATGTAAGCGGTGGTTTAATAAATTTAACCGGAATTAACTATGCAGGTTTTTATAAAACTACTGGCTTGGATGTAAATACCGAGAGCTCGTGGACGGCAAGTGGATCACCTTCTGATGCAACAGGATATGCTGGTACATGTGTGGGGATAGATTATCATACTGTAAGTTCTATACGCAAAGGTTTTCCTTGTTCTTATTACTATTTAAGCATTGGTGCTGCTGGCGGTACAGACGGACATGATGATGACGTTGAGTTGTATATAAATAATACAAAAGTATGGGCGCATTTAGGAGATTGTTGTGACAATCACCAAAATGTTTGGGCTGGTGTTTTAGGTGCTAATGACATAGTAGAGATAAGGCATGCAGAAGGTATTGGAGGTTCCAATCATTATTTGCGTTTTACTTCTTTTGATCCATTATCATCAATTTCACCTGCAACTACTACTTTATGTCCAGGTGGCACAGTGTCATTATCCAATCCTGTTCCGGCGATTACTACTACAGGTACTGTTACAAAAACTTCTATTGCAAATTATGATGTGTTTTCGTTTACAAATGGTTCAGGCACACTTACTGTTTCTGCGCCTGTTGTCGTAGATGCCTTATTGGTAGGCGGCGGCGGCGGCGGCGGCGATCGTCATGGTGGTGGTGGTGGTGGTGGTGGTGTGGTGTACACAACATCGCTTCTTGTTTACGGTCAGCAAAATATTACAGTTGGAGATGGTGGCTTAGGTGGAAATTATGAGGCTGGATATATATATAATTCAGTAACAGGAGGTGGTCAAAATGGTGGAAACTCAACTCTTACAAATAGTCTCAGTTCTACAATAATTACAGCTTATGGCGGTGGCGGTGGTAAAACCTATGAAGGTGGTTTAGTATCCAGT